>NZ_JAKXEE010000017.1:0-752 GCF_022603275.1 Peribacillus sp. Aquil_B1
CACCCGTTCCCATTCCGAACACGGCAGTTAAGCTCTTCAGCGCCGATGGTAGTTGGGGGTTTCCCCCTGTGAGAGTAGGACGCCGCCAAGCCATTTCAAAAGATCAGCCATCCGGCTGGTCTTTTTTGTGTTCATAAGGTCATGAAAAAAAGTTGGCTGTTTCGCATACAGTGTTGCTTTCTTGAACACATAATTAAAGACTGCTTTAAACGGTCTTGTCGTTATTTGATTTCTCTTCATATTGAATGTGATGATTTGTAAAATCTATTTGAAGGTGCTAATTTCTTTTTAATCAGCCGATAACAAACAAAGCATATTACAGAAATAACAAATAAAGTATAAGCATATGCCATAAAATCACTCCTTAAAAAGATTACTTTTTACTACTATATCTCTCTATAACCCATAATATTTCTTTGTTCAAACCAACAACTTTACGAAAACAGCTCAAAAGATAAAAAGCATTAAGGCTTTGTCGGGATGGGAGGCCTTCACATCTGACCAACTAGCAAAACGGACCTTGTAACCAATCTAGATCTAAGATCTAAGAAAAGAAATTATTTATTATGAAATGTGTTGACTTTATGGTGGGAAAGGATTAATATAAATAAGCACCAACTAAGAGAAACGAAAAACTTCATCGCTTTTGGCTGATTGCTGAAAGAAATAATAACTATTGACTTCTTACTATGAAAATGATAAGATGAAATGGTCGCTGAAAAACACAGCGATTTAAAATAAGTTAAAAACTT
>NZ_JAKXEE010000018.1:0-705 GCF_022603275.1 Peribacillus sp. Aquil_B1
TTCGCGAATATGCACAAACAAATAATGAAGCGGACGCAACCATCGTAATCGGCGGCGGCGGATTGACGGGCGTTGAGCTAATCGGTGAAATCGTGGATCATTTCCCTAAAATCGCTAAAAAGTTCGGGGTGGACTTCAAGGACTTGAAAATCAAGCTTGTGGAAGCTGGTCCAAAAATCCTTCCAGTCCTGCCTGACCACTTAATTGAACGTGCGATGACAAGCTTGGAAGCACGCGGCGTTGAGTTCTTGACAGGTCTGCCTGTAACGGGTGTTAAAGGCAATCAAATCGAATTGAAAGACGGACAAACGATAACGGCCAATACGCTTGTTTGGACAGGCGGAGTTGCGGCTCTTCCTATCGTAGGTGAATCAGGCCTTGAAGTGGACCGCGGCAAAGCAACCGTTAATGAGTATTTGCAATCCAAATCCCATAAAGACGTATTCGTTGTCGGGGACAGTGCCGTTGCCTTCCCTCCAGAAGGCGGCCGTCCATACGCTCCTACTGCTCAAAATGCTTGGCAAATGGGTGAGCTTGTTGGTTACAACCTATTTGCAGCCTTTGAAGGCAAGAAACTTGAAGAATTCTCACCTGTAAACTCAGGTACACTTGCGAGCCTTGGCCGTAAGGATGCGGTGGCAACGGTTGGGGCCAATAACACGTCCCTTAAAGGCCTTCCGGCTACATTGATGAAAGAAGCAAGTA
>NZ_JAKXEE010000019.1:0-600 GCF_022603275.1 Peribacillus sp. Aquil_B1
TCCCACCATAAAGTCAACACATTTCATAATAAATAATTTCTTTTCTTAGATCTTAGATCTAGATTGGTTACAAGGTCCGTTTTGCTAGTTGGTCAGATGTGAAGGCCTCCCATCCCGACAAAGCCTTTTTATCTTTTGAGCTGTTTTCGTAAAGTTTGTTGGGTTTGAACAAAGGAATATTATGGGATATAGTGAGATAAAGTAGTAAGTAATCTTTTTAAGGAGTGATTTTATGGCATATGCTTATACTTTTTTTGTTATTTCTGTAATATGCTATGTTTGTTATCGGCTGATTAAAAAGAAATTAGCACCTTCAAATAGATTTTACAAATCATCACATTCAATATGAAGAGAAATCAAATAACGACAAGACCGTTTAAACAGTCTTTAATTATGTGTTCAAGAAAGCAACACTTTATGCGAAACAGCCAACTTTCTTTCATGACCTTATGAACACAAAAAAAGACCAGCCCGATGGCTGATCTTTTGAAATGGCTTGGCGGCGTCCTACTCTCACAGGGGGAAACCCCCAACTACCATCGGCGCTGAAGAGCTTAACTGCCGTGTTCGGAATGGGAACGGGTGTGACCTCTTCGCTAT